>NZ_JBIAPT010000006.1:0-13944 GCF_042888425.1 Streptomyces sp. NPDC002889 | reverse complement strand
ACGGCCGTGGCGTTCAGTCCGGACGGGAAGTCGCTGGCCACGGCCTCCGCCGACGGCACAGCCCGTATATGGGGCACAAGTACCCGTCGGGCGATCACCGCACTGACCGGTCACCGGGACTACCTCGATGCGGCCGTCTTCAGTCCCGACGGTCGGCTACTGGCAACCGGCAGCAGGGACGGGACCGCCCGCTTGTGGGATCCCCGCACACGCCGAACGACTGCCACCATCACCGGCCGGGCCGGCCACGTGCTCGCGGTGGCGTTCGCTCTCGACGGCCGATTACTGGCAACCGGCACCAGGGACGGGACCGCTCGCCTCTGGGACGTCCGTACGCGCCGGCTCGTCGCTGTGCTGCGCGGGCACACCGAGGCGGTGGACGCGGTGGCCTTCAGTCCCGACGGGAAGACGCTGGCGACCGCCTCCACCGACGGGACCGCTCGCCTCTGGGACGTCCGTACGCGCCGCCTCGTCGCTGTACTGCGCGGGCACGGAGGCTGGGTCGACGCACTGGCATTCAGCCCCGACGGCCTGACGCTGGCGACCGCCTCGACCGACGGGACCGCTCGACTGTGGGACACGCATACCCACCGGCCCACCGCCACCTTCACCAGCAGCACCGGATACATGGTCGGGGTCGCGTTCAGCCCCGATGGGACAACCCTGGCGACCGTCCCCACGGACGGAACCGCCCAACTGTGGGATGTCTCCACCCACAGGGTGGTCGCCACTCTCACGGGCCACACCGACGAGGTGACCGCGGTGGCGTTCAGCCCCCATGGAGACACCGTCGCGACCAGCAGCAGGGACGGCACGGCACGTCTGTGGGCCACCGATCGCGGCCGTCCGATCGCCACGCTGACCGGCCACACGGGGTGGGTGACCGCGGTGGCGTTCGGCCCGGACGGCAACACACTGGCCACGGCGTCCTGGGACCGCACCGCCCGGCTCACCCCCGTACCCCGTGGGTGGGGCGACGAACTGTGCCGCAGAGCGGGCCGCAACCTGACCCACGACGAGTGGAACCTCTACGTCGGTGACCAGCGTTACGAACGCCTGTGTCCGAACTTCCCCTCCGATTAGGGGAGGCAGACATCAGCGGACGGTCCCGGGAGCCGGAGCCGGAGCCGTTGCGGGCGGCTTCGGCGCGATGGGGTGGCGGATCCGTTCAGAGGGTGAGCACATGGCCCGTGCGTGGGGCGGTCCGCCCCGACCGGACCTCGTGCCAGACCTTCTCCAGAGCCTCGGGGCCCTGGCCGTGGACGACGTCGACCCACCCCTCGACCACGGGGGCGAACCGCTGCCATGCGTCGGCGAAACGGCGGTCCAGCCCCTCGCGCCCCCAGTCGCCGATGCGCTTGCGCATCTGGTCGGGTGCGAAGAACATGCCGGGTCCGGTCTCGGCCAGTGTGCCGGCGGGCCCGGGCTGCTGGTTGGTGACGCCGACGACCACATGGTGCACCAGGGCGTCGCCGAGGTGGGCGCGCAGCCTGGCGGTCAGGGCCTCGTCGCCGGCGAAGTCGGCGTACAGGGTGGGCGCGGTCCGGGAGAGCTGGGGGACGTCCTCGTATGCCAGCACCCGGTCGTAGCAGCCCAGGCTCTCGGTGAAGGCGAGGTTGCGCCGTGACGTCAGTCCCACCACCTCGCACCCCTGTCCCTGGAGCAGGAAGGCGGCACCGTAGGCGGTCTTGCTGGACGCGGACGACAGGACGGCGGTGCGGGCGCCCAGCCAGGTGTTGTCGACGAGCCAGTCGGCCAGCACGAAAGAGGTCCAGAACAGCGGGCGGTAGAGGATCTGGAGGTCCTCGCGATCCGCCTCGTAGGCGACGTCGCCTGTGGTGAGGGCGTATGCGTTGTAGGGCGAGGGCAGCGTCGCCCGGTGGGGGCTCGCGTCCCGGAAGCCGCGTGCGTCCACCCGCCCGGGGTGTACCAACAGGTGGCTGGCGGACGGGAAATAGCCGTAGAGGCGGCTGCCCTGCTCGACGCCGTCGACCCGGGACGCGACGACCTCGGCGAAGCCCCACAGCGGGACGATGCCCCAGCCTGGCCGGGTCGGGAAGAACTCCCAGTAGCGGAAGGAGTCGCCGAGCGCCGCGTAGGTGACGTTGTTGGCGGTGAGGCCGACCCGGTCGACCCGCAGCAGTGCCTCGCCGTCCCGGACCTCTGGGACCGACGCATCGACCAGTTCCGCCGTCGACAGGTCATCGCGGGCTACGAGGAGGTTCCAGCCGCTGGAAGTGTCAGTGGTGTCCATGGGATCGGAACGTACTTGAATCCGGATTCGGATTCAATAGTCGGCTAGGATGCGGCGCATGCCCTCCCCAGACCACTCCGCACCCGAGCCCACGGCACCCCGGCGCACCCGGCGCGGGATCCGCACCAGGGATGCCCTCGTCGCCGCAGCCCGGCGGATCTTCGAACGAGACGGCTACCTGGATGCCCGGATCGTTGACATCGCAGCCGAGGCCGGGGTCGCCACCGGCAGCTTCTACACGCACTTCCCCTCCAAGGACGAGGTCTTCGCGGCCGTTCTGGCGGAGTTGCAGGACGAGATGCTGCACGCGGGAGTCGGCAGCGGCAGCCACGGGGAGCTGCGCCGAGGGGTGGAGGCCGCCAACCGTGCCTACCTGGAGTCGTACCGCCGCAACGCGGCGCTGATGGCCGCCATGGAGCAGGCCGCGGCCGTGGACCGGCGGTTCCTGCAGTTGCGGCTGGAGCGGTCGCAGGCGTTCATCGACCGCAGTGCCGCGGCGATCACCCGCCTCCAGGAAGACGGACTCGCCGACCCGGCACTCGATGCGGCAGTCACCGCGCGGGCCCTCAGTGCCATGGTGAGCCGCATGGCGTACGTGACCTTCGCCGCCGACCAGCCCGTGCCCTTCGAGACGCTGGTGGAGACCCTCACCCGGCTCTGGACGAACGCGCTGCGCATGCCCGGGGAATGACCCTTTGTCCGCCGGCCTCCGCGATGCCTGAGATCCGAGCCATGACGGCCGCCCGCCTGTGAGGTGATGACCGCGGCGGCCTCGTCGTCATCGGGACGACCGGGCCCGGCAGTGGACCTCGCGGCCCTGCGCACGACCGCTGTACGCGACGGCGATGCCCGGGTCTCCCGGCGTGCGCCCGTGGTGAACGGGAGCGGCCGTGGGAATGGCGGGGACCATGCAGGTCAGGTTTCCTCCAGCAGCCGCTTCCGGAACCCGTCCACGTCGAAGTGGTCCTTCGGGTACTGCGGGTCCAGTTCCTCGAGGTGTTCCAGCAGCAGCTTGCTGATCGCCCAGTTGCGGTACCACTTGCGGTCGGAGGGCACGAGATACCAGGGCGCCGTCCTGGTCGAGCAGCGCTCCAGAGCGATCTCGTACGCCTTCCGGTAGTCCGGCCACAGCGCCCGTTCCTCGATGTCGCCCGGGTTGAACTTCCAGTGCTTGTCCGGATTGTCGAGGCGTTGGAGCAGTCGGCGGCGCTGCTCCTCGTAGCCGATGTGGAGGAAGACCTTGACGATCGTGATGCCGTCGTCGGCGAGCATCTCCTCGAACTGGTTGATCTGCGCATAGCGGCGGCCGAGCTGCGCGCGGGGGACCAGGTCATGGACGCGGACGATCAGGACGTCCTCGTAGTGCGAGCGGTCGAAGATGCCGATCACACCCGGGCCGGGCAGCGCCTGGAAGATGCGCCGCAGGAAGGGGTGACTGCGCTCCTCCTCGGTCGGCGTCTTGAAGGCGGTGATACGACAGCCGGACGGATTGAACACGCGCACGACGTGCTTGACGGTCCCGCCCTTGCCGCTGGTGTCCATCCCCTGGAGCACCAGCAGCAGGCGCCGACGGTCGCCCCCCGTGGCCGCGGCGTACAGGCGCTCCTGCAGTTCGAAGAGGTCCTCGCCCATCAGGGTGGTCGCGGCCAGCCCTGTCTGCTTGTCCGGCGGACCGGCCGGGGTGGCTCTCGGGTCGTACGACGACAGGTCGACCTTCCGGCCCGGCGGGATACGCAGCAGCTCGCGCAGGGCGGGCTGCTCGGCCTTCCTTCGGTCCTTCGCCTTCTTCCTTCGGTCCTTCGCCTTCTTCGGGGGCACGGGGCACCTCTCTCCGGTCCGTCTGCCTCACCCCGATCGTGCGATGCGACGGGCGGGTCCGCGAGCGCGGCGCGCACGTCGCGCCGCGCTCGCCCGAGGCTCAGGCAGAACGTTTCGTCAGTGCCAGGGCCCGGTGACCGCGAACGTCGTTCCGGGGGTGTAGCAGTTCACGTACATCGTGTCGCCGTCCGGGGAGAACGTGACGCCGGCGAACTCGCCCCACTCCGGTTCCTCGGGAGTGCCGATGTTCTGCGCCCCCCGGGCCATCGGGTAGACCTCCCCGCGCTTGGTCAGCCCGTACACATGCTGCGCGCCGCCGCCGTCCTCGCACACCATCAGGCCGCCGCCGGGCGCCAGACAGATGTTGTCGGGTGACTCGCCGGGCAGCTGAACGTCCGTGCTCGGACCGAAGACGATCACCAACGTGAGCCTGCGCCGGTGCGGTTCGTACTTCCACACCTGGCCGAAGTGGTCGGCCGCCGAGCCCTCAGCGCTGTGCGCGAAGCTGGAGACGAAGTAGACGGACGAGCCGCCCCAGTAACAGCCCTCCAGCTTCTGGGCGTGCGTGATGCCCTTCGGACCGAAGTCCTGGAGCCGGATCGGTGTCTCCTTCGCCTGGCTGTCCGGCACAGGCACCCATTCGACGCGGTCGAAGCTTGCACCGATCTCCTGGATCCCGGAGAGGTCGGGTACGCCGGGCACTCGCATCGCCTCGAGCGCACCGCCTGCCCGCAGCGACCCGGTTCCGCCCAGCGGCTTGTGCGGCAGGAAGCGGTAGAAGAGCCCGAACGGCCGCAGGAACGCGTCCTCCGTCTCGTACACGATCCCGCTGTTCGGGTCGACGGCGATGGCCTCGTGCTGGAAACGGCCCATCGCGGTCAGCGGTACGGCTCCGGTGCGGTGTGGGTCGGCGCCGTCGACCTCGAAGATGAAACCGTGGTCCTTGGTGTAGCCGTTGCTGCCGGCCCTGTCCTCGGTCTCCTCACAGGTCAGCCACGTGCCCCAAGGGGTGGGACCACCCGCGCAGTTCACCGCGGTGCCGGCGATGGCGACCCGCTCGGACAGGACGTTGTTCCGCCCGTCGAGTTCGAGGGCCGTGCAGCCACCCTTCGCCGTCGGGTCGTAGGTCAGTCCGTCGACCGTCGGCACGCCGATCTTCGCGGTGTGGCGGTTCTCGTGATTGCGCACGAGATGGACGCGGCCGCGCCTGCCGGCGAGGGCCGCCATCCCGTCATGGTTGCTCGGTACAGGGCCCTCACCGGAGCGCAGTGGCTCGCCCTCGCGGGACAGGACCCGGTAGCGGAATCCTTTCGGCAGGTCGAGGACCCCGGCCGGATCCGGCACGAGCGGGCCGTACCCGGCGTGGCCGCGGGCGGCCGCAGTGCCGGCGAAGAGTTCGGTGAAAGCACCCGAGAAGGCGATGCCGACACCCAACGCGCCGGTGCGGGAAAGAACGTGACGCCGTGTTGCAGACATAGGGCAACTCCCTGTGGGGGCACCCCCATGCCCAAGGCCATGGGGGAGGACAGGAGATGTGACCCGCATGTGTGTATCACGCAGTTGCAGCCGCGTGAACCATGCGGGCCACTGTGCCTCGTGGTGGAACCCTCTCGCCTCAGCCCAGCTTGGCGGTGAGCGTGATGGTCGTCCCCGCCAGCGCCTGGCTGACCGGGCAGTTCTCCTTGGCGTCCTCGGCGGCCTTGACGAACTCGGCCTCACCGATGCCCGGGACCTCGCCGTCCACGGTCAGGTGGATGCCGGTGATGCCGGTGCCGGGCTGGAAGGTCACCTCGGCCCGGGTGGTCAGCCGGGTCGGCGCGTTGCCGGCCTGGGCGAGCCCATGGGAGAGAGCCATCGAGAAACAGCTCGAGTGCGCTGCCGCGATCAGTTCCTCGGGGCTGGTCCTGCCGTTGGCCTGCTCGGCGCGCGACGGCCAGGAGACGGCGTGGTCGCCGATGCCCGAGGAGTCGAAGGTGACGGTCCCTGTGCCCTGGGTGAGGTTGCCCTCCCAGACCGTGTGCGCCTGACGCGTGGTGGCCATGTGCGTTCCCTTCCGACGGAAGTTGGGTTACACCCCGAACCTACTGCGCCACCACGCCCTTCACGCCCCGAACCTACTGCTGCACCAAGCCCTTTGCGTCCCGCGCCAGCGCCGTCAGCCGTGAGATCGCCCGGAAGTACTTCTTGCGGTAGCCGCCGTTCAGCATCTCGTCACTGAACAGCCGGTCGAAGGGCAGTCCCGAGGCGAGTACCGGCACCTCGCGGTCGTACAAGCGGTCGGCCAGTACCACCAGGCGCAGCGCGGTGGACTGGTCGGGCACGGGCTCGACGCCGGTGAGGCAGACCGCGCGCAGGCCGTCCGTGAGCGCGCCGTACCGGCTGGGGTGGACCCTGGCGAGATGCTCCAGCAGCTGCGGGAAGCCGTCGAGGGACGCGCCCTCGGTGGCGTAGGCGGCCTTGGTGACCTCCTCGTCGGAGTACGGGGGAGGGGCCTCGGGCAGCCCGCGGTGGCGGTAGTCCTCGCCGTCGATCCGCAGCGGGCGGAAGTGGGCGGACAGGCCCTGGATCTCCCGCAGGAAGTCGGCGGCGGCGAAGCGGCCCTCGCCGAGCTTGCCGGGCAGCGTGTTGGAGGTGGCCGCCAGTGCCACGCCCGCGTCGACCAGCTTGCCGAGCAGGGTGGAGACGAGGACGGTGTCGCCCGGGTCGTCCAGTTCGAATTCGTCGATGCACAGCAGCCGGTGTCCGCCGAGCGTCCGCACGGTCTGCTGGAAGCCGAGCGCGCCGACCAGGTTCGTCAGCTCTACGAAGGTGCCGAAGGCCTTGTACTCGGGGGCCGCGGGGGTGGCGTGCCAGAGGGAGGCGAGCAGATGGGTCTTGCCGACGCCGTAGCCGCCGTCGAGATAGACACCGCGCGGTCCGGCAGGAGCGGCCGGCTTCTTCGCGAACCAGCGCCGCTTGCCGGTGCCGGTGGCGTGCGCCCCGCCCAGGCCCGTCGCGAACTCGCTCAGCACCTTGACCGCATCGGTCTGGCTGGGCTGCCGGGGGTCGGGGACGTACGTGTCGAAGCGGACCGAGTCGAAGCGCGGCGGGGGCACCATCTCGGCGACCAGACGGTCGGCGGGTACCTGTGGCTCGCGGGCGCACAGCGACAGGGGAGCGGCTTCGGTTATGGAGCTGGTCGTCGACACAGTTCTTAACTGTAAGCGCCGTGTCAGACTGCTCGGATGCGACGCCTGTTCCCTGTGACCGACCCGACAGTGACCGGCCCGGCGAGTGCCACCGGGGCCGCCGACGACCGGAAGTGGTCGCTGGACGAGCTGGCCGAGGCCTATGCGTACCCGGACGCGGGGGCGGGCGCCGCCGGGTCGGCCGAAAGGGGCGTCGCCGGGACCGGGGCTGCCAGGACCGGGGCCTGGCTGCGGGCCAACATGGTCTCCTCCCTCGACGGCGCGGCGCAGCACGAGGGCCGCTCCCAGCCCATCTCCTCGGACACGGACATGCGGATCTTCGGCACCCTGCGGGGTCTGGCCGACGCCGTCGTGGTCGGAGCGGAAACGGTACGGCTGGAGGGCTACCGGCCGGCCCGGGCCCGCGACGCCTTCGCGGAGCGCAGGGCAGCGGCCGGTCAGGGTCCCGCGCCCGCGATCGCCGTGGTCAGCGCCTCACTGCGGCTGGACTTCGCGCTGCCCCTGTTCAGCGACCCGCTGGTGCCGACACTGGTGCTGACGGGGGCCGCCGCGCCGCCGGACCGGATCAGGGAGGCGGAGAAGGCGGGCGTCGAGGTGGTGATCGCCGGGGACGGCCCCGGGGTCGAGCCCGCGAGGGCCGTACACGCCCTGGCCGAGCGCGGTCTGATGCGGCTGCTCACGGAGGGCGGGCCACGGCTGCTGGGTCAGTTCGTGGCGGCCGGGGTACTCGACGAGCTGTGCCTGACCCTGTCGCCGACGCTGACGGCGGGGGACGCCCAGCGCATCGCCGGCGGCCCCGTGCTGCCCGATCCGGCGCGGTTCGCCCTGGTCTCAGTACTGGAGGAGGCGGGGTTCTTGTTCACCCGATACCGTCGCATCTGACATTCGGCGGAGCTTACCCTTCCGCTTGGCTTCCGCCGGGCAGAATTGATTTCGCAGACGCGCAGACTCGCAGACACAGACCCCGTGCGGGCACGGGGAAGGATGGTTTCCGCAGAAGGGCTCCTGACGTGTTCACAAGCGTATTGATGATCGAGAAGCCCCTGACCCCGGAAGACGTGGAATTCGTCACCACCCTGCACGGCGACGAGGGTGTCTCCTTCGTCGTGCTGATGCAGCCCCGCGGCGACCAGGCCGACGTACTGCTGCGCGCCATCGACGACGTGGCGCTCGGCGAGCTGAGGAAGGCCGGCCAGGAGGGCGACGAGCCCGCGGGGCGGGCGGCCAAGGCCCCTGCCGAGCTCGCCCTGGACCACGCGCTGGCGGGGCTGCGGGCGGCAGGCTGCGAGGCCAGGGGCCAGGTCGTGGAGGACCATCCGCTGGACAAGCTGAAGACCGTGGTCGAGGAGTCCGACGCCGACGAGGTCATCGTGCTGACCGAGCCGCATTACGTGGAGGAGTTCTTCCACCGCGACTGGGCCTCCAGGGCCCGCCACAAGGTCGGCGTCCCGGTGCTCAAGCTCTTCGCGCACAGCGAGTAGGCGCCCGGGCGAGCGGGACGCGGCGGCGCGGAGCCCGAGCAGCAGGCGTGCGGCGCCGAAGCGGGGAGGCGGTCGGTCCGGGGGCGGGGGAGGCGGCCGGTCCGGAGCCGGGCAGGGAATAGGCTGGGGCCTCGCACGTAGTCGCACATCCTGGGAGACACACACATGGCACCCGCCGTCCCTAGCGCCATGGAACGCCCGCACTTCATCGGCATCGGCGGAGCCGGCATGTCGGGCATCGCGAAGATCCTCGCCCAGCGGGGCGCCAAGGTCGCGGGCAGTGACGCCAAGGAGTCGGCGACGGCCGAGGCCCTGCGCTCACTCGGCGCGACCGTCCACATCGGGCATGCGTCCGAGCACGTGGACGCCGACGCCAGCTGTGTCGTCGTCTCCAGCGCGATCCGTGCCGACAACCCCGAGCTGGCCCGCGCCGCCGAGCTGTCCGTGCCGGTGGTCCACCGCTCCGACGCGCTGGCCTCCCTGATGACCGGCCTGCGCTCGATCGCCGTCGCCGGCACCCACGGCAAGACCACGACGACCTCCATGCTTGCCGTGGCGCTGACCGAGCTCGGTCTGGACCCCTCGTACGCGATCGGCGGCGACCTCGGGGAACCGGGGACGAACGCCCGGCACGGCGACGGCGAGATCTTCGTCGCCGAGGCCGACGAGAGTGACCGCAGCTTCCAGAAGTACGACCCCGAGGTCGCGATCGTCCTCAATGTGGAACTGGACCACCACGCCAACTACGCCTCGATGGACGAGATCTACGACTCCTTCGAGACCTTCGTCGGCAAGGTCGTCCCCGGCGGCACGCTGGTGATCTCCGCAGACCAGCCCGGCGCGGTCGAGCTCACCTCCCGTGTCCGGGACCTGTCCACACTCAAGGTCGTCACCTACGGCGAATCCGAGAGTGCGGACGTCCGCGTCCACAAGGTCACCCCGCGGGGTCTCACCAGCGAGGTGACGGTCCTGCTCAACGGGAAGCTGCTGACCTTCATGGTCTCCGTCCCCGGCAGCCACTACGCCCACAACGCGGTGGCCGCCCTCGCGGCCGGTGTCGCCCTCGGCATCCCGGCGCACAACCTCGCATCGGCACTCGGCAAGTACACGGGCGTCAAGCGACGCCTCCAGCTCAAGGGCGAGGCGGCCGGCGTCCAGGTCATCGACTCCTACGCGCACCACCCCACCGAGATGACCGCCGACCTCGAGGCCATGCGCGGCGCGGCCGCCGGCTCCCGGCTGCTGGTCGTCTTCCAGCCGCACCTCTTCTCGCGCACGCAGGAGCTGGGCACCGAGATGGGGCAGGCCCTCGCGCTCGCCGACGCCTCGGTGGTGCTGGACATCTACCCGGCCCGCGAGGACCCGATCCCGGGCATCACCAGCGACCTGATCATCGAGGCGGCCCGTACCGCCGGCGCCGATGTCACCGCTGTCCACGGCAAGGCCACGATTCCCGACGTCGTCGCGGGAATGGCGAAGCCCGGCGATCTCGTTCTCACGATGGGCGCGGGCGATGTAACGGACCTCGGTCCGGTGATCCTGGCCCGCCTGTCGAGCTGAGGAGGCGTATTCATGGCGTACGACGTCGAGAAGGCGGACGAGCAGTGGCGCGCGGAGCTGAGCCCCGCCGAGTACCAGGTCCTGCGCCAGGCCGGCACCGAGCCCGCCTTCGTCGGGGAGTACACCGACACCAAGACGACGGGGACGTACTCCTGTCGCGCGTGCGGTGCGGAGCTCTTCCGTTCCGACCACAAGTTCGAGTCGCACTGCGGCTGGCCGTCCTTCTACGACCCGAAGGACACGGACGCGGTCGAGCTGATCGAGGACCGCTCCCACGGCATGCTCCGTACCGAGGTGCGGTGCGCGCGGTGCGGGTCGCACCTGGGCCATGTCTTCGAGGGCGAGGGTTACCCGACGCCGACGGACCAGCGGTACTGCATCAACTCGATCTCGCTGCGGCTGGAGCCGGACGAAGGCTGAGACGGACGAGGGGTGCGCCGGGGCGGGTGGTCACGCACGCCGCCCGCCGCGTCGTGGAACGCCTCCGGCCAGTACCGGTGGTCCTCGGGGTCTTCTGCCCGACGGCAGGCGACCGGGTCGACCGAGGCGAGACCGCGGCCATCGTGTCGGCCGGCTCGTCATGGGTGGCCCCCGTGACCGCCTGCGGTGATCGCTTGGTGACAGCCCCCTGGAAGCGACCGGAGTGCCTGCAGCAGCCCGGACAGCGAGTTCCTGTGGACCGACGAGCACTGGCGGCTCAGCAGCGACCAAGAGCCGGGAGCACTGCCCGCAACCGTGCTGCTCCAGCTGCGCGGCCACTACGACCTGCACGAACTGCCTGCGGAACGCGCCGCGGAGCTCGGAGGGATGCTCCAGCGGGTGGAGCGGGCGATCAGGTCGCTGGAGGGCGTCGCCCGCGTACACGTGAACAAGTGGGGCGACGGCGGAGCCCACCTGCACATGTTCCTGATGGCCAGGCCCGATGGGATGACGCCGATGCGGGGGACGTGACTTCCACTCTGGGACGACGTGCTGCCGAAGGTCCCCAAGGCGCTCTGGCACCAGACCAACCGCCGCATCGCCCAGGCCATGGCCGCCGGTGGAGGCGAGGCGCACCTCTGACATCCAGGGGCTCCGGCGAGGGGTGGCGTGGCGGAACTGGTTCGACGACCCCACGAAATGACAACAGGTGCTGCGTTGTCGCCCTTCACCGTCGCGGCCACCTCCCCGCGGCGGGAGATCTCAGGCCGGCGCAGCCGACGACAACAGCTCGTCCAGCTTGTCGAGACTCTGGGTCCAGCCTTCCTCGTGGAGAGCGTGGCGCCGCTCAGTGGCGAAGTCGCCCTGGCTGAAGACCAATTCGGTCCGCGTACCGCCGATATCGCGAAGCGACAGCGTCACCACCGTCTCCCGGTCCTCGGGATCGGGATCCTCCCACCGGAAGGTGTAGGACAGGCGTTCCGGAGGGGCGACCTCAAGGAATTCCCCCACCAGGTAGAACAGATCGCCTTCCGGAGGCTGCATGGCGAACCGATAGCCGCCGCCAGGTCGAAGGTCGCTTTCCACAGTCGGGACGGCGAACCCGTCAGGGCCCCACCACTTGGCCAGTTCCTGTGGTTCGGTCAACGCCCGGAAAACGACCGAGCGCGGTGCGCGGAGGACACGCCGCATATGCAGCCTCAGCCCGCCATCCTGTGTCATCACGATCCTCCAAGCGAAGGCGCCGAGATTGACCACCACGCTCATCCTATGTATCCCAGCCCTTGACCGCGCTCGGTGTTCAGGGGGCGATGTGAGGACAGGCGCGGCCACGGCCTGATGCCGAGCGGTTCGGTGACGGCCGTTTCGTGGCTCCAGGCAGCGGGTGTTTCAACGCACCGCTCGCGCATGCCGGCCTTGTGCGGGTCGATCACGATGTGACGCCAGGGTGGCGACCGCGTCAACAACGGGACGTGAGGCCGGGCACCATCCTCGATCGCCGGCTGGACCACGCCTTCACCGTCACGGACCCCGAGGACCTGTTCACCCAGGACCGAGACGCGTCGCACGCAGGTGCCGGACGCCCCCAGTCGCTAGGGTGCCTGGATGGGAACGGACAACGCTGCAAACATGGGCCGGCGTCGTTTCGTAGGTGCTCTCTCGGCCGCTGCCGCAGCCGCCGTGCTGCCCGCGTGCGAGGCGCCCCCGGCGGCGCGGCCGGCGGCGGGTGCGCCGCCGGGCGGGGCTCGCGGGACGCGCCCGCTGTTCCTCGGGACGTACACATCCGTCGAGGGCGGGGGCGCCGGAATCGGGCTGGCCGCGTACGACGTGAGCAGCGGGCGTATCACCGGGAGCGGGGTCCTCGAAGGCGTCGCCGAGCCTTCGTACCTGGCCGTTCATCCCTCCGGGCGCACGCTGTACGCGGTCAATGAGCGCGAGGCCGGTGGCGTGACCGCCGTACGGATCGCCGACGACGGCAAGCACCAGGTGCTCGGCAGCCGTACCACCGGAGGGGCCGCGCCCTGTCATCTGTCGGTGCATCCGAGCGGGCGCTGGCTGCTGAGCGCCAACTACGGGTCCGGGAGCGTCGCCGTCCACCCCATCGAGGCCTCGGGCGCACTCGGTGAGCGAAGCTCCCTCGTCACGCACTCGAGTCCGCCGCCCGGGCCCGGGCAGGACGGCCCGCATGCCCACCAGATCATCACCAGCCCGGACGGGGGCCATGTGCTCGCCGTCGACCTGGGCAACGACACCGTGTACACGTACCACCTCGACCCGTCCGCGGGCAGGCTCGCCCGCGTCTCGCACGCGACCGTGAGGCCGGGGGCCGGCCCCCGCCACCTCACCTTCCATCCCTCAGGCCGTTTCGCCTACCTGGCCAACGAGGTGGACAACACCGTCGTTGTCTGTGCGTACGACCCGCGCACCGGCACACTCCGGCCGGGTGAGCCGCAGTCCACCGGAACCGGAGCCGGTACCAGTTATCCCGCGCAGTTCGTGGTGAGCCCGGACGGCGCGTACGCATACCTGGCCAACCGTGGCCACAACAGCCTGACCCGCTACGCCATCGAGGCGGGCGGCGCCCGCTTGCGATTGCTGGACACGGTCCCGGTCGGCGGCGACTTCCCGCGGCACATCGTCCTCTCGCTCTCCGGCACCCTGCTGTTCGCCGCGAACCAGCGCTCCGGCACCGTGACCGTCTTCCATGTCGACCGGAGGACGGGTGAACTCCGCTCGGCGGGGGCGGCGTTCACGTCGCCGGTCGCGGCGTGCGCGCTGCCGCTGTAGGCACGGCCGGCGGGGAGCCGGTACGTCGGGGTAAGTCGCCGGATCCGGGTGGGGCCGGGTTGGTGTGGTGGGCATGGGGCCGGTTCTCGGCGGTGGTCAGGTCCGAGGGTGTGGCGTGGGGCCGGTCTGGGGGTGGCCGGGTCGGGATGGTGGGCCGGGGCCGATCGGTCCATCGGTCCATCGGTCCATCGGTCCCGGGTGGGCCGGGTCCGGGGGTGTGGTGTGGGGCCGGTCCGGGGGTGGGCCGGGTCTGTCGGTTCGGCGTGGGCCGGTCCGGGGGTGGTCAGGTCTGTCGGTTCGGCGTGGGCCGGTCTCGGGGTTGCCGGGTTGGCGTGGTGAACGTGGGGCCGCCCTCCTGGTCTTGATGGTGGCGGCTTCGGGTCGGGCGTCAAGGGCGCTCGGTCGTTCCTCCCTCGCGTCGCCGTTGGCGATTTCG